>NZ_JALQDC010000002.1:0-43178 GCF_023631445.1 Caballeronia sp. GAWG1-5s-s
CGCTGACCCACTTCGCTATCACGTATCACGGCGCTCTACCACCTTACTCTGAGCGGCGTCGTTCGTGGATCGCTTACGTTGAAAGAGCTTCAAGGCCACCGTCGCTTCTGACACAACCTCACCACCGAAGAGGAGGTCGAGGTCTGAGTAAGGTGAAAATTCAACCTGCTTGGGATCAACGAGCGCCAGTTGCAGGTCATTCTTGTGACGAAGCAAAAGTGACAGGATGACGGAATGTAGGCAAACGCTCTTTCCCATGCCGGTCGCTCCGCCAAGTAGCATATGTGGCGCTGCGCCTAGGTCAATTGAAACGCATTCGCCGTTCACATCAAGTCCCATAAAGACAGATAAGTCCCCAGGACTGGCGTTGTTATCACACCAACGCTTGAGATCGGACAAGTCAATGGGCGTCCATTGAGCCCGCGGTCTCGCGATATCAATCAGAACGCTCTTCGCCTCGCTCCCAAGCGACACCGCTGGGACGGAGTCCTTCATTCCAAGACTAAGCGCGAGTTGGTGAAGGCCTTTCCGCAACCGATCGAATTGGCTTACATCCAATAGACCGATGTCGTGACGCGTGAGTCGAGGACCAATGCAAACACCTCGGGCTTCGGCAAGAATGCCGAGTTCGGACAATGCGCCAACAACATCGGCATTCTGCGATTCGTCATTGCCTTTGGATGGTGGCGGTATTCGAACATCGGTACGGCTGGAAGCAATCCTCTCGGCCAGCGCGGCTCGGCGTGTAATTAGCACCTTGATAAAGCGGTCATAGTCTTGATTGCAGTCGGTCCAGTCAGCCATGAGAAGCTGCGCTCCTCGATGCCAATGAAAGCGAACGGCGCTCTTGAAATCGTCTAGGCTTTCAATTGAGTTGCCATAAAGCCGTCCATGCGTGACGATAAGTCCGATCCAGGCCGCGATGTCAGTCACGCTGAACAAAGTCTGGCCCTGCACCTCGATCCCTTTTGCATCGATAGAGGAATTCTCGTTCCCCTCAATGCACGTATTGGGAAGTGATAACGACCGCCCAATAGCGAGCCGTGCTGCAGCCGCTCGCGTCGACAGGAAGAGACCGTCCTTGATGGCCGTGTTGTGTTGGTCCGCCTCGGCGCTTGGTCGGTATCTTGCGCTGAGTACTTGTTCGATAGCAATATTGGTCACGCGTCCCCTCCTGGGAAGTAGGCGTCTTCCGTAGCCGTCGTTCGTCCAATGCCGTCTGCAACTTGCGTGTGCTCGAGCAGATACGACTTGCAAACACGATCGGCCAGTCGCATATAGAACGAATGATCAACTTCCTCGTCTTGAGAAAGGAGGATGACCTGACGCTTCGTGTCGCTTGTCCAGAAGTTCAGGATGTTTTGCCGATGTTTGCTGTCGAGTCGGCCCAGGGGCGTATCGACGACGAGCGGTGCGGAAATACGCGACACGCGGGCGAGCCCTGCGATAAGAGCCGTAGCAAATATCTGATTCTCACCGGCGGAGCGGTCGGCCATGATCTCCTTGCCGGACCTATCCAATAGCCGGGTACTGCCGTCATTGCGTATGTCAATCCTCTGGACGATGTCTTTGTGTGCAAGGGCACGATAGACTTTCGTCATTTCTCTAGCCAACTCCTGAACTTTCAAAGGAAACAAGTTGGGAATTACCTCGCTAATGACACGGCGCACGCGCTCGGACTTTTCGATTAGCGTTCGGGCTGGATTCGAATGATCAGCATTCTGCCGCTCTCTCTCGTAGGTAGCTCGCAGCGCGTGAGCACGATTTTCTAGCGCGCCCTGCTTGCGTTCATTATTGCGAATGGCATCTTGCAATCGATCCCACGGTGCCGTGAGTTCGTCGATGCTTTTCTTGAAGGTTGCAAGAGTGCCGTCGCGATCTAGACCTTCAAGCCGGCTAATCTGCCGCCCAAGGTCTTCTATGCGCCGGTTCAGTGATTCTTGCTTCTCTAGCAGATCGTCGATGTCTTGCTGGCTCAGATCGACCGAATCTAGGAACGCAAAAGTATCGTGCCGTGCCTCCTTGCTGAGGTATCGGTGCACGATTTCGGACGCAGCGTCGGGCGGTGGCGGGTGGAATAGGCTGGTCCAAGCACGGGTGATGCCCTCTTGGACCGCCTTGGTTTGTTCCTCGGTCAATGGGGGCTTGATATCCGTTGCCGTCGAATCGAAGAAGGCCTGCTCGAAAGCGGTGATTCGTGGCTCCAACGCTCGTCTATCCGCTTCCCAGTCGAACCACCTTAGCTCCCCGCCAATCTGTGAACGGAAGGCCGAGAGAATGGTGCTCCCGGCGAGGTGAAACGGGAGTTTTCCGGTCAAAACAGCTTCGAGTTGTTGGTGACACTTACCCAACTCGGTCCTGAATTGCTCTCTCTCCTCTATGAGGCTGCCCAATGACGAGACATCGGCACTCCCCGCTCCGGCCGCGGTCATGCGGCTAAGAAGGGTTTCTCGTTCTTGACGGATCCTATCGGCTTCAGCTTGCAGAGCCTGCCGTTCATGCTGAGCTTCTATCAACTCCGCTTCAACCCGGGAGAGTTCGACTCGTGTCGACTCCAATTTCTCGTGGTCGACGTTCACGACCCCGGTGCGTTGTGTCGATTCAAAGTTCTTTAGGCGCTCAGACAGGGTCCGGAGCAACACAACTCCAAGCAAGCCTTCAAGACCCTGCTTGACCTGTTCGACGCGGGACTGATCAGCGAGTTTCTTGACTTCTTCGCCATCAAAGAAGAAGAAGGGTGCAATGTGGGCCGGAACAAAGAAGTCGTCGAGCAGTTCTATCAAACTGAAGCCACTCTTTCCATCAATGCGCGGTGGCTTAGGCACGTTACGATCGACCAATCGCGCAATGGCTTCTTCTTCTGTCCATGTCCCGTTGGCTTTGAAGAACCATTTCCGCGTAACGTCCAAGGCGGATGTCTTGCTGCGGTTAACTCGTACCCGGACAGTCATAAACTCCGCTCCGGCGAGACGCGCCTCGCCATTGAAAGCTCGTTCAAGAAACGTTGGATAACCAGACATCTCGTCGGTCTTTAAACCCGCGCGCGCAAGATGGATCAGGGCATCCTTTCCATACAGGCAAAGGTATAGCGCTTCGAGGATGGTTGTCTTCCCAAACCCGTTGAGACCGCCGATCAGCACCAGGTTGCGTCCATCAGAGGGGCACGGGAGCTCGAAGACCTGACGGCGATAAGATTTGAAGTTGGTCAGTTCGATGCATGAAATCCACATACGGTCTAGCTCTGAATGTCGGCGACGCGGCCTAAGATTTCTTCTATGCGCGCGTTGATTCCGCGCGCGCGCTCTTGATGTTGTCGTTCCCGCTGAAGCAGCACCAACTCCGCAAGAACGTCTATGTCAATCCCGTGCTTGCTCGCGATGTCGTTCAACACTTGCTTCGCGTCGTCGTCAGCCCACAGCGGAAGATCCGAGAGGTTACGATCTACCGAACTAGTTTCCATCGACAATTCCTCGTTGCTGTTTTAATTCGTTGGCCCATATCTGATGAATCAGGTCAATCTCATCCTTGGAGATGAGCGTTTCGCCAAAGGCGCATTGCGTCTCTAACAGGCGTTCCAAGATCTGCATGCGAGCTTTCACTGTGAAAGGGCCTGGGATGTGTTTGCCGTCTACGCCGAACGTAAGCTGTCCGTTACGGCGCAAGACCTGCCGCCGTGCCGGGTCGTTCCTGATTGACTTCAGCCAGTCACGGAACTGAATCAGCGGCAGATATTGATGGTGACCCGAGTCGATGAAGCCTTGGAGGCTCCTGTCTTTCTCGACGACAGTGCAAGTCCAGCAACCAAACCGGCTATTAGGCGTGCCGCAGCCCGGAGCTTCGTCGCTACTTAGCACGACGGGGCATTCGCCACCTTCTGCTTCCCTATAAAGGGCGAACAATGCGGCGTGCGAGCCGCCCCACGGCGCGTCGAAAGAGCCAAGGACTTCCCAGACATCGTCTGTTGAAAGGTCGACGATCGGACGATAGATGTATGCGCCCCTCAATTCGCTGTGTTCGTGCAAGCGAGAATTCTCGTGATTCTTGTACCCATCGATTAGCCTTCGACGCGTGATGCTCTCACAGCGTCTTACACCTAGAACCACGATGGCGGCGCCGTACTCTGAGACGTTGTCCTTGATGTATTTGCTCGTCGGCATAACCTTCAATCTGTCCGTGCACCAGCGCATGCTCTGATTGGGACTTGGATAACCTTTGCCAATAAGTAAAGTCCAGAACGTTTTATCTAAGGATGGTTGCGTTCGTGCAACGAACAGCGGCAGGTCGAGTTCTTTCGCACTTGCTTCGATTTTGGCCGTGACACCGTTGAGATGCGCCATGACGAAGGGGCTCTCAACTAGGGTATCGTTGGACACGATATGTACCTTCCTCGTCCTTTGCGATGGGGGAATGGAGAGTAGCGCTTCAAAGGCTAGGTGCGCGACTAACGTCGAGTCTTTGCCTCCCGAAAAGCCTATGATCCAAGGATATTTTTGAGCGGGCGACAGATACTCTGAGCGAACGTCAGCTACCAGACTGTCCCAAAGCGTATCAATGGACAGATGATCGCTTTCTGAATGCAACAACTTGCTCATCTTCACCGTTTTTAGCTGTCGCGTAGATCGCCTGGATTATACGGTTTACTAAATAAGTCGAAGATTCGTGAGACGCAAAAAAGCCCGCTACAAATCGGAATGATCCGATTCACAGCGGGCCTTCTGTACTGGCGTCGTGATGATGTGAGCGTTACGTGTGAAGTGGTTGCCGGTTCGTACGTTCAACGCGCAAGGTCTTGCCTTACTGCCTCCCCAACCGCGCATTATCCGGCATCGGCAAATTAAAGTTCGTCCGAAACGGATTGATATCCAGCCCGCCGCGCCGCGTATACCGCGCATACACCGCGAGCCGCTCCGGTTTGCACTCGCGCATGATGTCCATGAAGATGCGCTCGACGCATTGCTCATGAAATCCGGTATGTTCGCGATAAGAAACGATATACCGCAGCAAACCCGCGTGATCGATCTGTCCGCCGTAATAGCGGATCTGCACGCTGCCCCAATCCGGCTGCCCGGTAACCGGACAATTCGACTTCAGCAGATTGGAAAACAGCGTCTCGTCGACAGGCGCTTCGTCATGCGATGCCGACAGCAGCGACGGGTCCGGCGCATAAATCTCGCAATCGAGGTCCAGCCGGTCCAGCGACAAGCCGTCGAATTCCTCCATCGTGAGCTTCCCGAAATCGGCGGTCGGGACGAGCTGCACCGACACCGTCGCGCCGCACGTCGCGGTCACATCGCGCTTGATGGCGGCGCGCACGTCGTCGATGGAATCGAATTGCGTCTGCGCGAACGATCCGAGGTACAGCTTGAACGACTTCGATTCGACGATGTTCGGCGACTCCGCCGGCACGAAGAACGTCGCAACCGCGATCTGCGGCTTGCCGCGCCTGTTCAGCCACGAAAGCTCGTATGCATTCCAGACGTCGGTGCCGAAGAACGGCAGGCGCGCCGGCACGCCGATTTCGTCGCGCGCGCGCTTGCGGTCGATCGGAAAGAGCAGCGAGGGATCGTACTGTTCGGTGTAGTTGACGGCTTTGCCGAGCGGAGATTGGTCGGGTGTCATGGTGCGTTCGCTATGCCGCTGAGAACGTGCCCCGTCGCAGTCACGACGCGAGCCGATTCGCAGTGGCGGATTTGGTCGTCGAAGAAAAAGTCGGGTTCGAATTCGCGCAGGAATTCGCCCTTGTCGAGGCCGCCTAAGAACATCGCTTCGTCGATTTCGATGTTCCACGCCATCAGCGTCCGGATCGCGCGTTCGTGCGCGGGAGCGGAGCGCGCCGTGACGAGCGCGGTGCGAATGTGCATCGGCGACTGGCTTTCGTTGTCGTCGGCAATGCGTTGCAGCTTGTTCAACGCCGCCAGAAGCGGCTTGAGCGGTCCGCCCGGAAGCGGCGAATCCTTCTTCTGCGTCTCGTGGCCGACGAACGCGCCCAAACCTTCGGTCTGAAACACGCGTTCGGCTTCGTCGGAGAACAGCACGGCGTCGCCGTCGAACGCGATGCGGATTTCATCAGCATACCGGCTCGCGGCGCGCGGCGTCTCGGGCAGCACGCGCGCGGCGGGAAAGCCTGCGGCGAGCGCGGCGCGCACGTCGTCCGGATTCGCCGACAGAAATAGCGACGCGCGCAGCGGTTTCAAGTACGCGAACGGCGAGCGCCCGCGCGTGAACACGCCGCGCTCGATCGCGAGTCCGTGTTCGCGGCACGAATGGAACGCGCGCAGGCCGCTGATCGGATCGCTGCGCGACAGAATCACCACTTCGACGCGCTGCTCGTGCGCGTTCAGCGCCAGCAGCTTGCGAATCAGCCCGAACGCGACGCCCGGTTTCGCGGGCGTGTCGAGCCGCGAGCGTTGCAGCGCCTCGTAGCGGGCGAGGTCGCCCGTTTCGTAGACGCGGTTTTCCTCTTCGAAGTCGAAAAGCGCGCGCGACGAAATCGCGACGACGAGCTTGTCTTCGAGCGTAAAGGCCATCGCTGCTCGGCCTTACGCGAGGAACAGCTTGTAGACCGGGTTCGCCTGCTCGTCCCACCACGGATAGCCGAGCGTCGCGAGGAAACGCTCGAACTCGGCGTTATCCGACTGCGGCACCTGAATGCCGACCAGAATCGAGCTATAGTCCGCGCCCTGATTCCGATAGTGGAAGAGGCTGATGTTCCAGTTCGGCGCCATCGACGAGAGGAACTTCATCAGCGCGCCCGGCCGTTCGGGGAATTCGAAGCGCAACAGGCGCTCGTCCTGCGCGAGCGGCGAATGGCCGCCGACCATGTAGCGAATGTGCTGCTTGGAAAGCTCGTCGTGCGACAGATCGACGGTGGCGAAGCCGTGCTCGATGAACGACGACATCATCTGCGCCGTCTCTTTGCGCGACTTGATCTGCACGCCGACGAAAATATGCGCGGCGCGCGCATCCGCGATGCGGTAGTTGAATTCAGTGACGCTGCGCGTGCCGACGAGTTCGCAGAAGCGCCGGAAGCTGCCGCGCTCCTCGGGAATCGTCACCGCGAACACCGCCTCGCGCGCCTCGCCCACTTCGGCGCGTTCCGCGACGAATCGCATGCGGTCGAAGTTCATGTTCGCGCCGGAAGTCACGGCGACGAGCGTTTTGCCTTCGATGCCCTCGCGTTCCGCATACAGCTTCGCGCCCGCTACGGCGAGCGAGCCCGCCGGTTCGAGCACGCTGCGCGTGTCCTGAAACACGTCCTTGATGGCGGCGCAAAGCGCGTCGGTATCGACGGTGAGCACTTCGTCGAGCAGTTCGCGGCACAGCCGGAACGTTTCCTCGCCGACGAGCTTCACCGCCGTGCCGTCCGAAAACAGGCCGACTTCGCCGAGCGTCACGCGCTCGCCCGCCGCGATCGAGCGCGCCATCGCGCACGAATCCTCGGTCTGCACGCCGATCACCTTGATCTCCGGCCGCACCGCCTTCACGTACGCGGCGACGCCCGCCGCCAGTCCGCCGCCGCCGATCGGCACGAAGATCGCGTGAATCGGGCCCTGATGCTGGCGCAGAATTTCCATCGCGACGGTGCCTTGCCCGGCAATGACGTCCGGATCGTCGAACGGATGCACGAAGGTGAGGCCGCGCTCTTCCTGAAGCTCGACGGCGCGCGCGTAGGCGTCGCTGTACGATTCGCCCGCCAGCACGATCTCGACCGTCGGCCCGCCGTGCGTGCGGATGGCGTCGATCTTGACTTGCGGCGTGGTGGTCGGCACCGCGATCACCGCGCGGCAGCCGAGCCGCGCAGCCGAGAGCGCCACGCCCTGCGCGTGATTGCCCGCCGACGCCGTGATGACGCCGCGCGAGAGCACGTCCGCCGGCAGGTTCGCCATCTTGTTGTACGCGCCGCGAATCTTGAACGAGAAGACCGGCTGATTGTCTTCGCGCTTCAAATACACGGAGTTGCGCAGGCGCGCCGACAGATTGCGCGCGGGTTCCAGCTCGCTTTCGCGTGCGACGTCGTAGACGCGCGCCGTCAGCACTTTCTTCAGGTAATCGGGATGGTTCATGCGGAGGACTCGTCAGGCAGGCCGGCTGCGCTTTTTCAGGGCGAAAACATCAATGATAGCCGCAAAGGACTGGGTTTCCGGCGCGGCGCAGCATTGACCGACCGGCCGGACGCCTAAAAGCGCGCAAAAACGCCAAACGGCGGCGAAAATGCGCGCGCAAAAGCCCCTTCGTCGTGCTAGCCGCCGCCAACGGCGATTTTCGCGATGAGTTAGAATTTCTTTTTGCAAATCAGCAATCAGGACCGGCAGATGCACTTGCAGCTTCGGATCGAATTTCTGGCGCATGTTCCCCGCGCGCATCACGCGGCGGCCGAGCGGCATGCGCGCCATGCGCGATCGTGGCGTTGATCTCGGGCACATCGAAGGCGGCGCCGTGAGGCTCGCGGCATCCGCGCAAGCCGGCGCTTTCGGGCGAATCGCCCGCCTTCGCAAACAAAAGTCTCATTCGAAAATCTGCGCCCCCACGCGCACCGTCGGCGTCTACGCTTTCCGAAGCCCGCGCGCCGAACCACCGAACCGTCGAACATGAACGCACCTCAAGCCTTCGATCCGAACGGCGCCCATGCCGCCTTGGCGCTCGATATCGAGCCGCGTCTCCGCGAAATTCCCTATAACTACACGTCGTTTTCGGACCGCGAAATCGTCATGCGGCTCTTGGGCGACGAAGCCTGGGCCGCGCTCGACGAACTGCGCGCCGAACGCCGCACCGGCCGCTCCGCGCGCATGCTGTACGAAGTGCTGGGCGACATCTGGGCCGTGCGCCGCAATCCGTATCTGCAAGACGACCTGCTCGACAACCCGAAGCGTCGCGCGATGCTGGTCGAGGCGCTGAACCATCGCCTGACCGAAATCGAGAAGCGCCGCAGCGCGGACTTGTCCGAGCACAGCGAAGAAGCGGGCAGCCGCGAGCGCGCTGAACGCGTGCAGCTGCTCATCGCCGCCGCGCGTCGCGCCGTGGACGACTTCGCCTCCGAATTCGGTCGCATGGCCGATCTGCGCCGCCGCGCGTCGCGCGTGCTCGGCAAGCAAACGCAGAAGGACAACATTCGCTTCGACGGCCTCGCGCGGGTTTCGCACGTCACGGACGCGACCGACTGGCGCGTCGAGTATCCGTTCGTCGTGCTGACGCCGGATACGGAAGCCGAGATCGCCGGTCTCATCAAGGCGTGTTTCGAGCTCGGCCTCACCGTGATTCCGCGCGGCGGCGGCACCGGCTACACCGGCGGCGCCATTCCGCTCACGCCGTTTTCGGCGGTCATCAACACAGAGAAGCTGGAACAGCTCGGGCCGGTCGAGATGACCGACCTGCCGGGCGTCGATCATAAAGTCGCGACGATTTTCTCCGGCGCGGGCGTCGTCACGCGCCGCGTCACCGAAGCGGCCGAGCAGGCGGGCTTCGTGTTCGCGGTCGATCCGACTTCGCTCGATGCATCGTGCGTCGGCGGCAATGTCGCCATGAACGCGGGCGGCAAGAAAGCGGTGCTGTGGGGCACGGCGCTGGATAATCTCGCGTGGTGGCGCATGGTCGATCCGGAAGGCAACTGGCTCGAAGTCACGCGTCTGGATCACAACTGCGGGAAGATTCACGACGTCGAAGTGGCGCGCTTCCGGCTCGACTGGTTCGACGGCAATCGCGCGCCCGGCGAAAAGCTGATCCGCAGCGAAAATCTCGACATTGCCGGCCGCACGTTCCGCAAGGAAGGGCTCGGCAAGGACGTGACCGACAAGTTCCTGTCCGGACTGCCGGGCGTGCAGAAAGAAGGCTGCGACGGCCTCATCACGTCCGCGCGCTGGATTCTGCACAAGATGCCGGCGCACACGCGCACCGTCTGCCTCGAATTCTTCGGGCAGGCGCGCGACGCCATTCCGAGCATCGTCGAAATCAAGGATTACCTCTTCGAAACGTCGAAGCAGGGCGGCGCGATTCTCGCGGGCCTCGAGCACCTCGACGAGCGTTATCTGCGCGCGGTCGGCTATGCGACCAAGAGCAAGCGCAACGCGTTTCCGAAGATGGTGCTGATCGGCGATATCGTCGGCAATGACGCCGATGCTGTCGCGCAGGCCACGTCCGAAGTCGTGCGCATGGCGAACGGCAAGAGCGGCGAAGGCTTCGTCGCGGTAAACGCGGAAGCGCGCAAGCGTTTCTGGCTCGACCGCTCGCGCACGGCCGCGATCGCCAAGCACACGAACGCGTTCAAGATCAACGAAGACGTCGTGATTCCGCTCAACCGCATGGGCGAGTACACCGACGGCATCGAGCGCATCAACATCGAACTGTCGATCAAGAACAAGCTGCAATTGCTCGATGCGCTCGAAGCGTTCTTCCGCAATGGCAAGCTGCCGCTCGGCAAGAGCGACGACGCCAACGAAATCCCGAGCGCCGAACTGCTCGAAGACCGCGTGCAGCAGGCGCTCGAACTGCTCAAGCGCGTGCGCGAACGCTGGACGTTCGTCGGCGAGAAGCTGGACTTGCCGCTGCGCGAGGCGCAGCACTATCTGGTGACGCTCGGCTACGAGGCGTTCGCCGAGAAGTTCGCGGATCGCGTGGACGTGCAGCCTGACGCCACGGTGTTCCATCTCGCGCAGGACCGCACGCTGCGTATTTCGTGGAAGCAGGAGATTCGCGCGGAGCTGCGCCAGATCTTCAACGGCGGCGAATTCAAGCCGATCCTCGACGAAGCGCAGGCCATCCACAAGCAGGTGCTGCGCGGCCGCGTGTTCGTCGCGCTGCACATGCACGCGGGCGACGGCAACGTGCACACGAACATTCCGGTCAACTCCGACAACTACGAGATGCTGCAGGACGCGCATCACGCGGTGGCGCGCATCATGAAGCTCGCGCGTTCGCTGGATGGCGTGATTTCCGGCGAGCACGGCATCGGCATTACGAAGCTCGAATTCCTGACGGACGAGGAAATCGGCGATTTCCGCGCGTACAAGAAGCGCGTGGACCCGCAAGGCCGCTTCAACGCGGGCAAGCTGCTGGAAGGCGCGGACTTGCGCAACGCGTACACGCCGTCGTTCGGGCTGATGGGCTACGAATCGCTCATCATGCAGCAGTCGGATATCGGCGCGATTTCTGATTCGATCAAGGACTGCCTGCGCTGCGGCAAGTGCAAGCCGGTCTGCGCGACGCACGTGCCGCGCGCGAATCTGCTGTACAGCCCGCGCAACAAGATTCTCGCCACTTCGCTGCTCGTCGAAGCGTTCCTGTACGAAGAGCAGACGCGTCGCGGCGTGTCGATCAAGCATTGGGACGAATTCAACGATGTCGCCGATCACTGCACCGTCTGCCACAAGTGCGCGACGCCGTGCCCGGTGAAGATCGACTTCGGCGACGTGTCGATGAACATGCGCAACCTCTTGCGCAAGATGGGCAAGAAGAAGTTCAACGCGGGCAACGCGGCGGGCATGTTCTTCCTCAACGCGACGAATCCGCAGACCATCAACATCGCGCGCACCGCGATGATGGGCGTCGGCTACAAGGCGCAGCGTCTCGGCACCGACGTGCTGAAGAAGATCGTCAAGAAGCAGACCGCGCATCCGCCGTCGACGACCGGCAAGCCGCCCGTCGTGCAGCAGGTGATCCACTTCGTCAACAAGAAGATGCCGGGCAATCTGCCGAAGAAGACGGCGCGCGCGCTGCTCGATATCGAGGACAACAAGATCGTCCCGATCATCCGCAATCCGAAGACGACGACTGTCGATTCGGAAGCGGTGTTCTACTTCCCCGGCTGCGGCTCGGAGCGGCTGTTCTCGCAGGTCGGCCTCGCCACCCAGGCGATGCTATGGGAAGCGGGCGTGCAGACCGTGCTGCCGCCGGGCTATCTGTGCTGCGGCTATCCGCAGCGCGGCGCCGGCCAGTTCGACAAGGCAGAGAAGATCGTCACGGACAACCGCGTGTTGTTCCATCGCGTGGCGAATACGCTGAACTATCTCGATATCAAGACCGTCGTGGTGTCGTGCGGCACCTGCTACGACCAGCTCGCGGGCTATGAATTCGAGAAGATCTTCCCCGGCTGCCGGATCATCGACATTCACGAGTTCCTGCTGGAGAAGAACATTCGGCTGGATGGCGTAAAGGGTACGCGCTACATGTATCACGATCCTTGCCACTCGCCGATCAAGACGGTCGATCCGGTGAAGCTCGTCAACGATCTGATGGGCTCGCAGAACGACGGCTACAAGATTCAGAAGAACGATCGCTGCTGCGGCGAGTCGGGCACGTTCGCGGTCACGCGCCCGGACATCGCGACGCAGGTGCGCTTCCGCAAGGAAGAGGAAGTGCGCAAAGGCGCGGCCAATCTGCGCGGCATTCCGCTGACGTCGGTTGCCGGCTCGAACGCGATCAATCCGATGAACGCATCGGCGGGAACGGCGGGCGCCGCGCCGGGCTCCGTGCTCTCGGCGGGCGACGGCGCGCAGACCGAAGGCACGGACGTGAAGATTCTCACGAGCTGCCCGTCGTGCCTGCAAGGACTCTCGCGCTACAACGAGGACGCCAACGTCGAGGCGGACTATATCGTCGTCGAAATGGCGCGCAAGGTGCTCGGCGAAAACTGGATGGAGCAGTACGTCGAACGCGCGAACAATGGCGGTATCGAGCGCGTGCTGGTGTAATAGCGAAATCGAGGTTTGATTCGCTAGAGGTTTGAGATGGACTGTGTGTTTTGCCGCGAAGACGGCGGCGAAGTGCTGTGGTCGGACGACGCGTTGCGCGTCGTCCTCGCCGACGAGCCGGATTGGCCCGGCTTTTGTCGCGTGATCTGGGGCGCGCATGTCGCCGAAATGTCGGACTTGGCCGATGCCGAGCGCGCGCGCGTGATGACCGCCGTCAACGGCGTCGAACGCGCGATGCGTCGCGTGCTCGTGCCCGAGAAAATCAATCTGGCGAGCCTCGGCAATCAGGTGCCGCATCTGCATTGGCACGTCATTCCACGTTTTTCCAACGATTCCCGTTTTCCGCTGCCCGTCTGGGCGCCGCGCCAGCGCACGGTGTCCGAGGCGCAGCTCGCCAAGCGCCGCGCGCAGGCGACGCTTCTGCGCGAAGCCGTTCGCCGCGAGCTGAATCAGGCGTTCGGCCAACACTAACTTAAGAGATAAGGCTCACCATGAGCGGACTGACATCGACGACGCCGATTCCCACCGGCGTCGTTCTGCATTCGAAATCCCGCGTGCTGGAGTTGCAATACGGCGAGAAGGAGTCGTATCGCGTGCCGTTCGAACTGTTGCGCGTCTATTCGCCGTCCGCCGAAGTGCAAGGCCACGGGCCGGGGCAGGAAACGCTGCAGACGGGCAAGCGCGAGGTCGCCATTACGGGCATCGAGCCGGTCGGACATTACGCGCTGCAGTTGAATTTTTCGGACGGGCACAATACCGGCATTTATTCGTGGGACATCCTTTACGATCTCGCGACGAAACAGGACGAACGCTGGCGCGACTATCTGACGAAGCTACAGGCAGCCGGCATCGACCGCGATGCGCCGATGGCCGCGAAGCCCGCCGGCGGCCACTGTCACTGAACGAACTATGCGCGGCATAACGCCGCGGGCCGGCGCGACGATTGCGCAGGCAGATACGAACAACATGCGAGGAAAGAGCGCAATGAGCAAGACCCACTTCGGATACGAAACGGTCGACGAGCAGGAGAAGGCGAGCAAGGTGGCGGGCGTGTTTCACTCCGTCGCGAGCAATTACGACCTGATGAACGACCTGATGTCCGGCGGGCTGCATCGCATCTGGAAGCACTTCACGATCGGGCAGGCGAAGGTGCGCTCGGGCTACAAGGTGCTGGACATCGCGGGCGGCACCGGCGACCTCGCGATGGCGTTCGCGAAGCAGGCCGGCGCGACGGGCGAAGTCTGGCACACGGACATCAACGAATCGATGCTGCGCGTGGGCCGCGATCGTCTGCTGGACAAAGGCGTCATCACGCCGACGCTCCTGTGCGACGCGGAAAAGATTCCGTTTCCCGACAACTACTTCGACGTGGTGACGGTGGCCTTCGGCCTGCGCAACATGACGCACAAGGAGCGCGCGCTGGCCGAGATGTACCGCGTGCTCAAGCCGGGCGGCCGTCTGCTCGTGCTCGAATTTTCGAAAGTGTGGGAACCGCTCAAAAAGCCGTACGACATTTACAGCTTCAAGATTCTGCCCTGGCTCGGCGAGAAGGTGGCAAAGGACGCGGACAGCTATCGGTATCTGGCCGAGTCCATCCGCATGCACCCGGACCAGGAAACATTGAAGACGATGATGGAACAAGCAGGACTGGATCGAGTCGAATATTACAATTTGTCAGGTGGCGTGGTAGCGTTACACGTCGGGACAAAATTTTGATGTTCCACTCTCTTGAGGATTCGATATGTCCGATTCGCGCACACCCCAATCCCGGGGTTTTCTGAACTCCATGTTCAGAAAGGCCGGTATCTTGGCGCTCGCTGGCGTTATCACGGCTGGCGCAATCTTCGCGGACGACGCCGAGGCGCGCCGCATGGGCGGTGGCCGCAGCATGGGCCGCCAGTCGGCCACGGCCACGCAGCAGCATCAGGCGACGCCGCCGTCGCAGTCCATGCAGCCGAGCCAGTCGATGCAGCCGCAGCGCGCGCAACCCGCGCCCGCCGCGCCGCCCGCCGCTCAACCGGCGCGTAACCGCTGGCTCGGGCCGATCGCCGGTCTCGCCGCTGGTCTGGGCATCGCGGCGCTGCTGTCGCACTTCGGGCTCGGCGGCGCGTTCGCCGGCGCGATGGCCAACATGATCATGATCGCGCTGATCGTGCTCGCGGCCGTCATGCTGTTCCGCTTCTTCATGCGCAAGCGGCAGGGCACGTCGACGCCGGCGTATGCAGGCGCGGGCGCGTCGCCGTATGGCGCGTCGGCGCGCACCGGCCTGAATCAGGAGCCGCCGCGCATGTCGCAGCCCGCGGGCTTCGGCGCGGACTATATCGATTCGCCCGCGACGCAGGCCGCGCCGGTCAACGTTCCGGCCGGCTTCGACACCGAAGCGTTCGTGCGTAACGCGAAGGTCTACTTCGTGCGCCTTCAGGACGCGTGGGACCGCGGCAACGTCAATGACATCCGCGAATTCACCACGCCGGAGATGTTCGCCGAAGTGAAACTTGACATCGATGCACGCGGCGGCGCGCCGAATCGCACGGACGTGGTCCAGCTCAACGCCGACGTGCTCGGCGTGGAAGATCGCGGGTCCGAGTATCTCGCGAGCGTGCGCTTCCACGGCCTGATCCGCGAATCGGAAGGGGCGGCGGCCGAGCCGTTCGTCGAGATCTGGAACCTGTCGAAGCAGAAATCCGGCAACGAAGGCTGGCTGCTGGCCGGCATTCAGCAGGTCAGTTGAGCGCGTCCCCGCACGCCGGCGCGGCGGCATGGCGCCGCACGTCGGCAGCGGGGCGCGCGTCGAGAAGCGGCTTCCGCGTTCGCGGAGTTTGCCTAGACCGTAGAATAGAACCCGCGCGAGCGACCGCTTGCGCGGGTTTTTTCATCTCAGAGCCGATGACGAACGCACACGAACCTTCCCGCTCCGTTGTAGATCCTGCCGTCAAGACCGCGTCCGGTGCGTTCGCGGCTGTCGTGAATCATCTTCTCGCCCGTGAGCCGTGGGCGCGCGAGCGCCTTCAGCCGTACGCCGGCAAGTCCGTACGGCTTTCGTGCGCGCCGTTCGTCGTGGCGCTCGTCGCGCAGGCGGACGGGCTTTTCGTCGCAACGAGCGAGACGCAAGCCGGCCATTTCGATGTCAGCATCGCCGTGCCGTTCGATGCGCTTCCCGCGTTCCTGCAAGGCGGTCAGGCGGCGGTGATGAAGCATGTGCGTATAGAAGGCGATGCGGAGTTCGCGCAGACGCTCGCGAAGCTCGCCGAGCATCTGCGCTGGGATCCGGAGGAAGACCTGTCGCGCGTGATCGGCGATGCACCCGCGCATCGCATCGGCATGATCGCGCGGACGATGCAGGCGCAGGCGCAGCGCACCGGCCGCAATCTTCTCGACTCCGTGGCCGAGTACTTGCTGGACGAGCGTCCGCAACTCGTGCGCAAGAGCGCGCTCGACGCGTTCAACGCCGAGTTGTCGCAGGCGCGCGATGCGCTCGCGCGCGTCGAAAAGCGCATCGAGCGGATCGAACAACGAGAGTCGGCTCGCGGCGCTTCAGCGCGGACCGGCGGTGAGTCCGGGCGCGACTCGCGCAAATAACGAGCTGAAGCGAACTCCGACCATGCGTTTTCTGCGTTTCCTCAAGATTTTCTTCACGATTGTCCGCTTCGGCCTGGACGAACTGGTCATGAGCGGCATCAACGACCGCCGCGTGCGCTACCTCATGCGCGTGACGACGTTCGGCCGCCGCTTCGATGTCGAGCGCGGCATCCGGTTGCGCCTGGCGCTGGAAAGCCTCGGACCGATCTTCGTCAAATTTGGTCAAGTGTTGTCGACGCGGCGCGATCTGTTGCCGGTCGATATCGCCAACGAACTCGCGAAGTTGCAGGATCGCGTGCCGCCGTTCGATTCGAACGTCGCGGTTTCGATCATCGAGAAAGCGCTCGGCGCGCCGATCGACGCACTCTTCGACGACTTCGAGCGCGTGCCGGTGGCGAGCGCGTCGATCGCGCAGGTGCATTTCGCGAAGATCCGGCATGGCGAGCACGCGGGCAAACCCGTCGCCGTGAAGGTGTTGCGGCCGGGCATGTTGCCCGTGATCGATTCGGACCTCGCGCTCCTGCGCGATATCGCCATCTGGGCCGAGCGTCTCTGGCCGGACGGCAGGCGGCTGAAGCCGCGCGAAGTCGTCGCTGAATTCGACAAATATCTGCACGACGAACTCGACCTCATGCGCGAGGCCGCCAACGGCAGCCAGTTGCGCCGCAATTTCCAGGGCCTCGATCTGCTGCTCGTGCCGGAGATGTACTGGGATCTGTCCGCGCCCACGGTGCTGGTGATGGAGCGCATGGTCGGCGTGCCGATCTCGCAAGTCGAAACGCTGCGCGCGGCCGGCGTCGATATTCCGAAGCTCGCGCGCGAAGGCGTCGAAATTTTCTTCACGCAGGTGTTTCGCGACGGCTTTTTTCACGCGGACATGCACCCCGGCAACATCCAGGTGAGCCTCGATCCGGCGACCTTCGGCCGCTACATCGCGCTCGACTTCGGGATCGTCGGGGCGCTTTCGGACTTCGATAAGAACTATCTCGCGCAGAACTTCCTCGCGTTCTTCAAGCGCGACTACCACCGCGTGGCGACGCTGCATCTCGAATCCGGCTGGGTGCCGCCGAGCACGCGCGTGGAGGAACTGGAGAGCGCGATTCGCGCCGTCTGCGAGCCGTATTTCGACCGCGCGCTGAAGGACATTTCGCTCGGACAGGTGCTGATGCGGCTCTTTTCGACCTCGCGCCGCTTCAACGTCGAGATTCAGCCGCAACTCGTGCTGCTGCAAAAGACGATGCTGAACGTGGAAGGGCTCGGCCGCTCGCTCGATCCGGAGCTCGATTTGTGGAAGACCGCGAAGCCGTACCTCGAACGCTGGATGAACGAGCAGATCGGCTGGCGCGGCTGGTACGAGCGTCTGCAAATGGAAGCGCCGCAGTGGAGCAAGACCATTCCGCAATTGCCGCGGCTAATTCATCACTTGCTGGCGGAGCGGCACGACGCGCCGCGCGGCAACAATGACGAAACCATGCGCCAACTGCTCCTTGAGCAAAAGCGCACGAACCGGCTGCTGACGACGCTGCTCGTCGTCGGGCTCGGCGTCATTGCGGGCGCGGGCGTGGTCATCGCGCAATTCTGGATGGGCCACCCTTGATCACGGCGAGCCGGCGCAGAGCCCGCGCCTCTTGCAGCCGGCGCGAGGAGATGGAGATTCGATGAGCAATTCCGGCAATGCCGACGTTCCGTCCTTCGAAAACCGCGACCCGAATTCGCCCGGTTTCTGGGACGAACGGTTCGATCGACGCTTCATGCCGTGGGATCAGGCAGGCGTGCCCGATGCGTTCCGCGCGTTCGTGTCCGCCTTGTCCGCGCCCGAAGCCTCGTGCGTGCTGATTCCCGGCTGCGGCAACGCTTACGAGGCGGCGTATCTGGCCGAGCGGGGCATGACCGTGCGCGCGATCGATTTTTCGCCGAGCGCGGTCGCGGCGGCGCGCGCTCAATTGGGCGCGCACGCGGGCGTCGTCGAAGAGGCCGATTTCTTCGCGTATCAGCCGCCGTTCGCGCCCGACTGGATCTACGAGCGCGCCTTTCTGTGCGCGCTGCCGAAACACCGCTGGATCGATTACGCAAAGCGCATGGCGGCGCTCGCGCGCCCCGGCGCGCTACTCGCGGGCTTCTTTTTCATCGGCGCGACGCCGAAAGGACCGCCGTTCGGCATCGAGCGCAACGAACTCGACGCGCTTCTCACTCCCCACTTCGAATTGGTCGACGATCACGAAGTCAGCGGCTCCATACCGGTCTTTGCCGGCCGCGAACGCTGGCTGACGTGGCGGCGCGCTTGAATTATTCGTCTTCGCCGCCATCTGGCGAGGAAGCCGCACGGCGCGGGGCCGGCCGAAAATGGCGGGCCGAAGCGGGTTTGCGGCTATAATTCAAGGCTTTGCAAGCGTCGACAGATCATTGTAGGAAGAGTGCCATGCCGATTTACGCATACCGCTGCGCATCCTGCGGCCACGAAAAAGACGTGCTTCAGAAGTTGAGCGACGCACCGCTCACGCAATGTCCCGCCTGCGGAAAGGACGCGTTTTCCAAGCAAGTGACGGCGGCAGGGTTCCAGTTGAAGGGCTCCGGCTGGTATGTCACCGATTTCCGCGGCGGCGGCAACGGTTCTGCTGCGCCGAAGTCGGGCGACAACGCGGGCAATTCGAATTCCGGCGATAGCGCGAAATCGGGCAGTGCGTCAACGTCCGATGCATCGCCGCCTGCTAGCGCAGCGCCCGCTGCAAGCGCTTCGACGCCCGCAGCGCCCGCGACGCCTTCGGGCGCAGCCTGAAAGCGCACACGTCACGCACGGCGCGAGCTTCGCGCCGGCTGCGCAATCCGTCCCGTACCGCCTGTCAGAGCGCGCGCCCTGAGCGCCCGCGGATCGCGGCCAACCCGACGCCCGTCACCCTAGCGACAACAACGTGACCACGAAAAAGACGACGCTGAAAACCGTGTTCCTCACCGGCCTGCTGGTGCTGGTGCCGCTCGCCATCACGCTGTGGGTGCTCGGCCTCGTGATCGGAACCATGGATCAGACGCTGCTCCTTTTGCCGGCCGCGTGGCAGCCGGAGCGTGTCTTCGGGTTCCATCTGCCGGGACTGGGCGCGCTGCTCACGCTCGCATTCATCTTCGTCGTCGGCCTCTTTACTCAGAACTTCGTCGGGCAGAAACTCGTCGGCTGGTGGGACGCCATTCTTCGCCACATTCCGGTCGTCGGCCCGCTCTACACGAGCGTGAAACAGGTTTCGGACACGCTGCTTTCGTCGAGCGGCAATGCATTTCGCAAGGCGCTGCTGGTCGAATATCCGCGCAAGGGCTCGTACACCATCGGGTTTCTGACCGGCATTCCCGGCGGCGACGTGTTGAATCATCTGAAGGAAGATCACGTGAGCGTCTACGTGCCGACCACGCCGAACCCCACGTCCGGCTTCTTCCTGATGATGCCGAAAAGCGAGGTCGTCGAACTGGATATGACCGTCGACGCCGCACTGAAGTACATCGTCTCGATGGGCGTGGTCGCCCCCGCGCCGAGCGCGCCGCTGTCGGTCGCGCCCGCCCGCCGCCCCACCGAGCCGCCGATGTAATGCCGGCGCGCGTGCCGCGAATCGAGCCGACGAAGAGCACGATCCGCACGCGAGCCGTTCATCAACGAACAACGAAAGACACAACATCATGTCGATGCGATCTGAATACTGCGGTCTGGTGACCGAAGCCCTGCTGGGCCAAACCGTCTCGCTGTGCGGCTGGGTGCATCGCCGCCGCGACCACGGGGGCGTTATCTTCATCGACTTGCGCGATCGCGAAGGGCTCGTCCAGGTCGTCTGCGATCCGGATCGCGCCGAGATGTTCAAGGTGGCCGAAGGCGTGCGCAACGAGTTCTGCGTGCAGGTGAAGGGCGTCGTGCGCAACCGTCCGGAAGGCACGGTCAACGCCAATCTGACGAGCGGCAAGATCGAAGTGCTGTGTCATGAACTGAACGTGCTGAACGCGTCGGTGACGCCGCCGTTCCAGCTCGACGACGACAACCTGTCCGAGACCACGCGCCTCACGCATCGCGTGCTGGATCTGCGCCGTCCGCAGATGCAAAAGAACCTGCGCCTGCGCTATCGCGTGGCGATCGAAGTGCGCAAATATCTGGACGCGCAAGGCTTCATCGACATCGAAACGCCGATGCTGACCAAGAGCACGCCCGAAGGCGCGCGCGACTATCTCGTGCCGTCGCGCGTGAACGCCGGACAGTTCTTCGCGCTGCCGCAATCGCCGCAATTGTTCAAGCAATTGCTGATGGTCGCGAACTTCGACCGTTACTACCAGATCACCAAGTGCTTCCGCGACGAAGACCTGCGCGCGGACCGTCAGCCGGAATTCACGCAGATCGACTGCGAAACGTCGTTCTTGAACGAGCAGGAAATCCGCGATCTGTTCGAAAACATGATCCGCCACGTCTTCAAGGAGACGATGGACGTCGCGCTGCCGGAGAAATTTCCGGTCATGCTGTATTCGGAAGCGATGCGCCGTTTCGGCTCGGACAAGCCCGACCTGCGCGTGAAGCTCGAATTCGCCGATCTGACCGACGCGGTCAGGGACGTCGACTTCAAGGTGTTCAGCATGCCGGCCAATTCGAAGGACGGCCGCGTCGCTGCGTTGCGCGTGCCGAAGGGCGGCGAGCTGTCGCGCGGCGATATCGACGGTTACACGGAATTCGTGCGTATTTACGGCGCGAAGGGCCTCGCGTGGATCAAGGTCAACGACAAGACCAAGGGCCGCGACGGTCTGCAAAGCCCGATCGTCAAGAATCTGCATGACGCGGCGCTCGCCGCCATCATGGAGCGCACGGGCGCGGAAGACGGCGACATCATTTTCTTTGCGGCGGATCGCACGAAGGTCGTGAACGACAGCCTCGGCGCGCTGCGCCTGAAAATCGGCCATTCCGAATTCGGCAAGGCGAACGGCCTGCTCGAATCCGGCTGGAAGCCGCTGTGGGTGATCGACTTCCCGATGTTCGAATACGACGAGGAAGAAAACCGCTACGTGGCCGCGCACCACCCGTTCACGAGCCCGAAGGACGAGCACCTCGAATACCTCGAAACCGATCCGGGCCGCTGCCTCGCGAAGGCGTACGACATGGTGCTGAACGGCTGGGAAATCGGCGGCGGTTCGGTGCGTATCTTCCAGGAAGACGTGCAGAGCAAGGTGTTCCGCGCGCTGAAGATCAGCGCGGAAGAAGCGCGCCTGAAGTTCGGCTTCCTGCTCGACGCGCTGCAATACGGCGCGCCGCCGCACGGCGGTATCGCGTTCGGTCTGGACCGCATCGTGACGCTGATGTCCGGCGCCGACTCGATCCGCGACGTGATCGCGTTCCCGAAGACGCAGCGCGCGCAGGACCTGCTCACGCAAGCGCCGAGCGAAGTCGACGAGCGCCAGTTGCGCGAGTTGCACATCCGTCTGCGGCAACCCGAACAAAAGACGCAATAAGCATTGTTAATGTTGTGACGAAAAAGGCGCCGAGTGCGCCTTTTTCGTTTTTTGCGCTACAGTCGTTGCCGGATACGAGACAACGCGCACGTCCACATCGTTATGCAAAAGCCACCGAAAATCCCCGAATCCGTGCTGGTCGTGATTCACACGCCCGACCTCGATGTGCTTATCATCGAGCGGGCGGATCATCCGGGCTTCTGGCAATCGGTGACGGGCTCCAAAGACCGCATCGACGAGCCGCTCGAAGAAACCGCCGCGCGCGAAGTGCAGGAGGAAACGGGCATCATCGTCGGCAGTCCGCTCGTGCCGCAGAATGCGCTGCTCAACTGGCATCACAGCATTCAGTACGACATCTATCCGCAATGGCGGCACCGTTACGCCGAAGGCATCACGCGCAATACCGAACATCAGTTCAGTCTGTGCGTGCCGCATTGCCTGGAAGTGACGCTCGCGCCGCGCGAACACACGTCGCATCTGTGGCTGCCCTTGCGTGAAGCCGCCGACCGCTGCTTCTCGTGGTCCAACCGCGAAGCCATTCTTCAACTGCCCGAGCGCCTCGCGGCGCATAGCCGATGATCGGTGTGCGGCCAAGGCGCAGCTTCAAGCGACTGCGCCAGGCGCTCTTCTCCGGGCGACGTCCGCCGCGTTTCTGCTTCACCGCGGGCAACCAGGTCCGCATTTTCAAAAGCGGCGCGCAGTTCTTTCCCGCGCTGATCGAGCGGATCGACGGCGCGCAGAACACGGTCTCGCTCGAGACCTACATCTTCGCGAACGACGACGCCGGCCGCACGGTCTCCGACGCGCTCTTGCGGGCCGCGGCGCGCGGCGTCGCGGTGCGCGTGATCACGGACGGCATCGGCACCGACGGCAATCTGCCGATGTTCGAGCAGTGGAAGGCGGGCGGCGTCGAGCATCGAATCTACAATCCGCATCTGCTGTTCGGGCCGCTCGGCTTTTCGCGCACGCACCGCAAGCTCGCGCTGGTCGACAACACGTACGCGTTTTGCGGCGGCATCAATGTCGTCGACGACTACGACCAGAACGGCACGCGCTTGCCGGAACCGCGCTGGGACTTCGCGATGGAGGCGCAAGGGCCGGTGGTCAAGGACGTGCGCGATGCGTTCGACCTTCAATGGGAGCGCATCCGCCTCGGCGTCAAGCCGCGCGAGCCGCGTTCGTCGTCCTGCGAGCCGCAGCCAGACCATAACCGCCGGACTTCCCGACGCGCGATGCGCGCCCGGCGCCGCGCGCAGCTCGGCGAAATTCATGCGGTCGATCAACCGTGCGTCGCATTCGTGGCGCGCGACAATCTGCTGAATCGCCGGGCCATCGAAAAGGCGTATCTGCGCGCCATCGCCCACGCGGAGCGCGAAGTCCTGCTCGCCAATCCGTATTTCATGCCGGGCCGCAAGCTGCGGCGCGCGCTCGTGCTCGCGGCGCGGCGCGGCGTGCGCGTGTCGCTCGTCATCGGGCGCAAGGAGTTCGTCGCGCTCGACTACGCCACGCCGTTCCTCTACGGCAATCTGCTGAAGAATGGCGTGCGCATTGCCGAGTACGAGAAGACGATCCTGCACGGCAAGGTCGCGGTCGTGGACGCCGACTGGGCGACCATCGGCTCGTCTAATCTCGACGCGCTCTCGCTCGTGCTGAACAACGAAGCCAACATGGTGCTCGTGAACCACGCGGAGATCGCGGGCTTGCACGACGCCATTCTCGAGGCGTTCGACGAAGGCAGCCGCATCGACGAAAAACACTACGCGTCGCGCCCGGTGGGCGAGCGAATCCTAAGCTGGCTCGCGTACAACACCTACCGCATGACGATGAAACTCATCACCATCGGTCAGTACGATTGACGGCCCAATTACTGCTGATCCGACGATGTAGCTGCCAAACGGCAATATGCTCCCAGCAAATGGGAAGTCGGGCAGTCACTTAGAGGCAGTCCGCACACAAAAAAGGACAATAGGGCGGGCAAAAATAGGACTTATCCTATTGATTGCTGCGGCAGTTAGAAACCGCTTTCTAAAATTTTGCTTGTTTCAGCAGCGAGCGGCCACAATAATAGAACGGCCGTTCGTTTTCAATGGGGTCACGAGAGGACGGTGGGATCATGCGAAAAGGCGAACAGACGCGGGCCGCGATTCTCGACGCAGCGTTGGATCTGGCGAGCAGGGACGGACTGGAAGGACTCACCATCGGTCTTTTGGCCGAGCGGATGCAGATGAGCAAGAGCGGAGTGTTCGCGCACTTCGGGTCGCGCGAGGATCTGCAGGTGGAAGTGGTGCGCGAGTACCACCGCCGGTTCGAAGACGAAGTGTTTTTCCCGAGCTTGCGCGAACCGCGCGGCTTGCCGCGACTGCGCGCGATGATGAGCCGCTGGATGGAAAAGCGCATCGAGGAAGTCACCACCGGCTGCATCTATATCAGCGGCGCGGTGGAATACGACGATCGCGCGGCGAGCGCGGTGCGCGAGCAGCTCGTCCACAGTGTGACGACGTGGCGCGAGGCGCTGTTGCGGGCCATTCGCCAGTCGAAGGAAGAAGGGCATCTGAAGCCGGAGACGGACCCGAAGCTGATGCTCTTCGAGTTGTACAGCTTCACGCTCGGCCTGCATCACGACGCGCGTTTCCTGCATCTGCCGGAAGCGGTGCAACTGACGCGGGACGCGCTGGAGAAGACGATCGTTTCATATCAGACGTCGCACTCGTCTGCCGATGGCGGCGGCCGCGAAACCAGCGAGCCGGCCGCCCACGCAGCTACGAGCGCGGCGACGAATCTAACTTCGCATCAAACGGACAGCCGTTAGCGGCGCCGATCGAATCGTCCCAAGGGTTCGGCGGCGCACGACGCAAGGTTCTAGAAACTGGAGAGACTCATGGGACAGTACGCCGCCCCCTTACGCGACATGCAGTTCGTGCTGCACGAACTGCTGAACGTGGAAGCCGAACTAAAGCGCATGCCGAAGCATGCCGACCTGGACGCGGACACCATCAACCAGGTGCTCGAAGAAGCCGGCAAGTTCTGCTCCGAAGTCGTGTTTCCGCTGAACCAGAGCGGCGACCGCGAAGGTTGCACCTACGAGGGCGACGGCGTCGTCACGACGCCTTCGGGCTTCAAGGAGGCGTATCGTCAGTACGTCGAGGCGGGCTGGCCCGCGCTCGGCTGCGATCCCGAATATGGCGGCCAGGGGCTGCCCGCGTTCGTCAACAACGCGCTTTACGAAATGCTCAACTCGGCGAATCAGGCGTGGACCATGTATCCGGGCCTTTCGCACGGCGCGTACGAATGCCTGCACGCGCACGGCACGCCGGAGCAGAAAGCGACGTATCTCTCGAAACTCGTCTCGGGCGAGTGGACCGGCACCATGTGCCTGACCGAACCGCATTGCGGCACCGACCTCGGCATCCTGCGCACGAAGGCCGAGCCGAATTCCGACGGTTCTTACGCGCTGACCGGCACGAAGATCTTCATTTCGAGCGGCGAACACGACAT
This sequence comes from Caballeronia sp. GAWG1-5s-s, assembly GCF_023631445.1. NCBI lineage: Bacteria > Pseudomonadati > Pseudomonadota > Betaproteobacteria > Burkholderiales > Burkholderiaceae > Caballeronia > Caballeronia sp. GAWG1-5s-s. Next base: position 25,221 of record NZ_JALQDC010000002.1, read on the forward strand.
GGCCGAGAACATCGTCCATCTGGTGCTCGCGCGGCTGCCCGGCGCGCCGTCCGGCACGAAAGGCATTTCGCTGTTCATCGTGCCGAAGTTCATCCCGGACGCGAGCGGCGCGCCGGGCGAACGCAACGGCATCAAGTGCGGCTCGATCGAGCACAAGATGGGCATTCACGGCAACGCGACCTGCGTGATGAATCTCGACGGCGCGAAGGGCTGGCTCGTCGGCGAAGCGAACAAGGGCTTGAACGCCATGTTCGTGATGATGAACGCGGCGCGTCTGGGCGTCGGCATGCAGGGCTTGGGACTGACGGAAGTCGCGTATCAGAACTCGCTCGTCTACGCGAAAGAGCGCCTGCAAATGCGCTCGCTCACCGGCCCGAAGGCGCCCGAGAAGCCGGCTGATCCGATCATCGTCCATCCGGATGTGCGCCGCATGCTGCTCACGCAGAAGGCGTATGCCGAAGCGGGCCGCGCGTTCGCGTACTGGGCCGCGCTCAACATCGACAAGGAACTCTCGCACGAAGACGAAGCCGCGCGCCGCGAAGCCGCCGATTTCGTCGCGCTGCTCACGCCGGTCATCAAGGCGTTCCTGACCGACAACGCGTTCGAAGGCACGAACCTCGCCATGCAGATTTACGGCGGCCACGGCTTCATCTCCGAGTGGGGCATGGAGCAGTACGTGCGCGACGCGCGCATCAACATGATCTACGAGGGCACGAACTCCATTCAGGCGCTCGACCTGCTCGGCCGCAAGATTCTCGGCGACATGGGCGCGAAGCTGAAGCGTTTCGGCAAGCTCGTGACGGATTTCGTCGAAGAGGAAGGCGTGAAGCCGGAGATGCAGGAGTTCATCAACCCGCTCGCGGATATCGGCGAGAAGGTGCAGAAGCTCACGATGGAAATCGGCATGAAGGCGATGCAGAACCCGGACGAAGTCGGCGCCGCAGCCGTGCCGTATCTGCGCACGGTGGGCCATCTGGTGTTCTCGTACTTCTGGGCGCGCATGGCGCGCGTCGCGCTCGACAACGCCGCATCAGGCGATGCGTTCTACAAGGCCAAGCTCGCCACCGCGCGCTTCTACTTCGCGAAGCTCCTGCCCGAAACGGCTTCGACCATCCGCGCCGCGCGCGCGGGCGCGAAGCCGATGATGGACTACGACGAAGCCTTGTTTTAAACACAAGCGCAACGCAACGGTTCGACTCTTCGAACCGCGACATCCCAATCAAACGGCTCGTGGCGCAATCGACTTCGACTGCGCCGCGGGCAAAAAAGCAAACCCCATACGGAGGCTTTCCCGTGAGCACCCTGAACATCCGCAAAGTCGCTGTGCTCGGCGCAGGCGTGATGGGCGCGCAGATCGCCGCGCATCTCATCAACGCGCGCGTGCCCGTGCTGCTTTTCGATCTTCCCGCGAAGGAAGGTCCGAAGAACGGCATCGCGCTCAAGGCCATCGAGAATCTAAAGAAGCTCTCGCCCGCGCCGCTCGGCATGAAGGACGACGCGCAGTACATCGAGCCCGCGAACTACGAAGACGACATCGCGCGCCTTGCAGAGTGCGATCTCGTGATCGAAGCGATCGCCGAGCGCATGGACTGGAAGCACGACCTCTACAAGAAGGTCTCGCCGCACATCGCGCCGCACGCCATCTTCGCGAGCAATACGTCGGGCTTGTCGATCACCGAGCTCTCGCACGGCTTCTCCGATGAACTCAAGGCGCGTTTCTGCGGCGTGCACTTCTTCAATCCGCCGCGCTACATGCATCTGGTCGAACTGATTCCGACCGAATCGACCAAGCCCGAGATTCTCGACCAGCTCGAAACGTTCCTGACGAGCGCCATCGGCAAGGGCGTCGTGCGCGCGAAGGACACGCCGAACTTCATCGCGAATCGCGTGGGCGTGTTCTCGATTCTCGCCGTGATCGCCGAGAGCCAGAAGTTCGGCCTGCGTTTCGACGAAGTGGACGACCTGACCGGCGCGCGCCTCGGCCGCGCGAAGTCCGCGACGTTCCGCACGGCGGATGTCGTCGGCCTCGACACGATGGCGCACGTCATCAAGACGATGCAGGACAACTTGCCGGACGATCCGTTCTTCCCGGTCTACGCCACGCCGCCCGTGCTCGCCGAACTGGTGAAGAACGGCGCGCTCGGGCAGAAGACAGGCGCGGGCTTTTATCGCAAGGAAGGCAAGGCGATCAAGGTGCTCGACCCGCAGACGGCGCAATACGTCGAAGCGGGCGCGAAGGCGGACGAACTCGTCGGCCGCATTCTGAAGCGCCCGCCCGCCGAGCGCCTCAAGCTGCTGCGCGAAACCGACAACAAGCAGGCGCAGTTCCTCTGGGCCATTTTCCGCGACGTGTTCCATTACATCGCGGTGCATCTGGAATCGATCGCGGATAACGCGCGCGATGTCGATCTCGCAATCCGCTGGGGCTTCGGCTGGAACCAGGGCCCGTTCGAAAGCTGGCAGGCGGCGGGCTGGCAGCAAGTCGCGCAATGGGTGCAGGAAGACATCGACGCGGGCAAGGCGCTCTCTAAAGCGCCGCTGCCCGCCTGGGTGCTCGACGGCCCGGTCGCCGAGAAGGGCGGCGTGCACACGAACGAAGGCTCGTGGTCGCCGCAGGCTCGCCGTTTCGTCGCGCGCTCGACGCTTCCGGTCTACCAGAAGCAAGTGTTCCGCGCGCCGCTCGTCGGTGAAAGCGGCGCCGATCCGAAGACGTATGGCAAGACGCTCTTCGAAACCGACAGCGTGCGCGCCTGGCTCGATCGCGACGACGGCGACGTGGTCATCGTCTCGTTCAAGACGAAGATGAACACCATCGGTCCGGGCGTGCTCGACGGCCTCACGCAAGCCATCGAACTCGCGGAGAAGGAGTATCGCGGCGTGGTGATCTGGCAACCGACTTCGCTCACGCTCGGCGCGCCGGGCGGTCCGTTCTCGGCGGGCGCGAACCTTGAAGAAGCGATGCCCGCGTTCATGATGGGCGGCGCGAAAGGCATCGAGCCATTCGTCAAGAAGTTTCAGGACAGCATGATGCGCGTGAAGTACGCGAACGTGCCGGTGGTCTGCGCCGTGTCGGGCATTGCGCTCGGCGGCGGCTGCGAACTGATGCTGCATTCGGCGAAGCGCGTCGCGCATATCGAAAGCTATATCGGACTGGTGGAAGTGGGCGTGGGTCTCGTGCCGGCGGGCGGCGGGCTGAAGGAAGCCGCGTTGCGCGCGGCCGAAGCCGCGAGCGCCGTCAACGCAACGAGCGATCTGCTCAAGTTCCTGCAGAAGCCGTTCGAAGACGCGGCGATGGCGAAGGTCTCCGGCTCCGCGCTCGAAGCACGCGCGATGGGCTATCTGAAGCCGTCGGACACGATCGTCTTCAACGTGCACGAGTTGCTCGACATCGCGAAGAAGGAAGCGCGCGCGCTTGCGGATTCCGGCTACCGCGCGCCGCTGCGCGCAAAGCAGATTCCGGTCGCGGGCCGCTCGGTGCTGTCGACCATCAAGGCGTCGCTCGTCAACATGCGCGACGGCCGCTTCATCAGCGATCACGACTTCCTGATTGCGAGCCGTATCGCGGAAGTGGTGTGCGGCGGCGACGTGGACGGCGGCAGTCTCGTCGACGAGGAATGGCTGCTTGGACTGGAGCGCCGCGCGTTCATCGAACTGCTCGGCACGCAAAAGACGCAGGAACGGATCATGGGCATGTTGCAGACCGGCAAGCCGGTTCGCAACTGAGCGCGCGGACTATCGGAGCTGGTTATGAGCAAACAATTGCAGGAAGCATATATCGTTGCCGCGAGCCGCACGCCGATCGGCAAGGCGCCGCGCGGCGTGTTCAAGAACACGCGCCCGGACGAGCTGCTCGTCCACGCGATCAAATCTGCGGTCGCGCAGGTGCCGGGGCTGGATACCGGCGTGATCGAAGACGCCATCGTCGGCTGCGCGATACCCGAAGCCGAGCAGGGCCTGAACGTCGCGCGCATGGGCGCGCTGCTCGCCGGACTGCCGCAGACGGTCGGCGGCGTCACGGTGAACCGCTTCTGCGCGTCGGGTCTCACCGCGCTCGCGATGGCGGCGGACCGCATTCGCGTCGGCGAGGCCGATGCGATTCTCGCAGGCGGTTGCGAGTCGATGAGCATGGTGCCGATGATGGGCAACAAGCCGTCGCTGTCGCCGCATATCTTCGAGCGCAGCGAGGACATCGGCATTGCGTACGGCATGGGCCTGACCGCCGAGCGCGTCGCGGAACGCTGGAAGGTGAGCCGCGAGGCGCAGGACGCGTTCGCGGTGGAGTCGCATCGCAAGGCGCTGGCGGCGCAGCAGTCGGGCGAATTCGCCGATGAGATCGCCGCCTACACGCTCGACGAACGCTTCCCGGATCTCGCATCGGGCGAAGTGCGCGTGAATGCGCGCGAGATCGCGTTCGACGAAGGCCCGCGCGCGGACACGTCGCTCGACACGCTCGCGAAACTGCGCCCGGTGTTCGCCAACAAGGGATCGGTGACGGCGGGCAACAGCTCGCAGACGTCGGACGGCGCGGGCGCGCTGATCGTGGTCTCCGAGAAGATCCTGAAGCAGTTCGATCTGACGCCGCTTGCGCGCTTCGTGAGCTTCGCAGTGCGGGGCGTGCCGCCGGAAATCATGGGCATCGGGCCGAAGGAAGCGATTCCGGCCGCGCTCAGGAACGCGGGTCTGACGCAGGACGACCTCGACTGGATCGAACTGAACGAAGCGTTCGCGGCGCAATCGCTCGCGGTGATCAACGACCTCGGCCTCGACACGTCGAAGCTGAACCCGCTCGGCGGCGCGATCGCGCTCGGGCATCCGCTCGGCGCGACGGGCGCGATCCGTTCCGCGACGGTGATCCACGGCCTGCGCCGCCGCAATCTGAAGTACGGCATGGTGACGATGTGCGTCGGCACCGGCATGGGCGCGGCGGGCATTTTCGAGCGGATGTAATCGGGCGGCCCGCGGGCGGCTTCGCTCGCGGGCCAACAACAGGAGGAGACGCCGCATGGATATCGTCATCGAACGAGCGCAAGGCGTGCTGAGCATCGTTTTGAATCGCGCCGAGAAGAAGAACGCCATCACGGCGGCCATGTATCAGGAAATGGCCGACGGCCTGTACGAAGCGGAGAACGACCCGACGGTACGCGCGGTGCTGCTGCGTGGTAACGGCGGCGCGTTCAGCGCGGGCAACGATCTCGAGGACTTCCTGAACGATCCGCCGAAGAATCTCGACGCGCCCGTGTTCCAGTTCCTGCGACGCCTGAGCGGCATGCCGAAGCCTATCGTCGCGGCGGTGGCGGGCGTGGCGGTCGGCATCGGCACGACGATGCTTTTGCATTGCGATATCGTCTACGCCGCGAAGAACGCGAAGTTCTCGCTGCCGTTCGTGCAACTCGGGCTGTGTCCGGAGGCGGCGTCGAGTTTGCTGCTGCCACGCATCGCGGGGTATCAGCGCGCGGCGGAAAAGCTGCTGCTGGGCGAGGCGTTCGACGTGAACGAAGCGATCAGCATGGGCTTCGTCAACGGCGCGATGGATGCCGCCGAACTCGATGCGTATGCGTTCGAGCGAGCGAGACGGTTGGCGGCGCTGCCGGCGTCATCGCTCAAAACGGCGAAGGCGCTGATGAAGGGCGAGCAACGCAACGAAGTGGCCGCGCGCATGGAAGAAGAGGCGGCGCATTTTTCGCGGATGCTTGCAGGGCCGGAGGCGCGGGAGGCGTTTGCCGCGTTTTTGGAGAAGCGGAAGGCGGATTTCAGCCGGTTTCAGTGATGCCGTGCCGCTGACGAAGCGGCCCGCAGCCGATGCCGTTCAAGCGGAGACACGTTCCATGCGACTCGTACCGCTCCTTCTCGCAACGCTTGTCTGCGCGACCGTGCCCGCGTGGGCGGACTCGTCGGCGTGCATGGACAACGCGAGCACGCAAATGGCGATGGACGAGTGCGTGGTCCGCGAATTGAAAGCCGCGGACCAAAGGCTCAACGACACCTACCGCACGCTGCTGTCGAAGGTGAGCAAAGAAGGCGCGGAGCAATTGCGCAAGGCGCAGCGCGCGTGGCTCGCATGGCGCGACGCGCAATGCGCGTTCGACACCATGGGCACGCGCGGCGGCAGCATCAATTCGATGCAAACCGCGATGTGCGTCGAAACGCTGACGCAAGCGCAAACCGCGCATCTCGCCGCGCAGTTGCACTGCAAGGAAGGCGACGTGTCGTGCGGCGGTCAGTGAGCGCCGCCTTCGCTCCACCTTCTACTCCACCTCATACTCCACGAACCCCGCCTCCCGCGCAAAACTCACGAGCCGCAACCCCGCCTGCTTCGCGATGGCAATAGCGAGCGACGTCGGCGCGGAGATGGTCGCGACCATCGGCACGCCGACGCGCGCCGACTTGCGCACGAGTTCATAGCTCGCGCGACTCGACAGAAACACGAAGCCCTGCGTCGTGTTCTCGCGCCGGAGCACGAGTTCTCCGATGAGCTTGTCCAGCGCGTTATGACGGCCGACATCTTCGAACGCATACCGCACCGCGCCGGTTTCATCGCACCAGGCGGCGGCATGCAGGCCGCCGGTGAGCTTCGTCAAGCGCTGATGCGCCGGGAGCTCGCGAGCCGCCCGCTCGATGGCATCCGACGCGACGCGCGCCAGAAAGCCGGTATCCGGCACGCGCTCCGGCTGAAGATCGAGCAAGTCGATGCTCTCGATGCCGCACACGCCGCAGCCCGTGCGCCCCGCGAGCGCGCGACGCTTGTCCTTCAGCGACGCGAATGCCTGCTGCACGACTTGCAGATGCACTTCGGCATGCGGCAGCGCGTGACCGTCGTCGCGGTAATAGACTTCGATGTCGTGAATATCGCTGCCACGCTCGACAATGCCTTCGGTCAGCGAAAAGCCCACGGCGAACGCTTCGAGATCGCGCGGCGTGCACATCATCACCGCGTGCGAGATGCCGTTATAGACGAGCGCGACGGGCCATTCCTGACCGACGTTATCGTTTGCGACGGCGCTTTGTCCGCCGCGATGTCTTCGCACGCGCCGTTCGACATAGCCCGGCTGTTCCTCAGTTTCCAGTGGGTCCACCTTGTTCTCCCTACACTGCGTGGTCCGGGTATGAGCATTGCTAATCAAACCTGCTGCTTGCACGGTTTCAGCCCAGTACCAAGCCCTACAATAACTTAAGCGGGCGATGGGCGCCGGCGCCCGCCCCTCACTCCAATGAGGCTACGCCATGGGACTTTACGATACCGCTCGTCTCTTCGGGTTCGAGGTCGAATCCTCGGACAATCTGCGCTTCATTCCGCTCTCGGTACGCTTCAATCTCGACCGCTTCGGCATGCGCATCACGCTCGATCAGTGGCAGATGCTTCCGTATGACGATCGCGTGCTGCTCGCGCGCTTTCCGGTCGAAGACGATATCGAACTGGAGAAGAACTTCGACCTCGCGCTCGAAGAAATGCTGAAGACGCACGCGAATGCCGCGCCGGAAAAAATCGAGCGCGACGCCGATCCGGTCTGGGCGCATGCCGACGCCGTGCCCGAAGCCGTCATCCGCCAGAGCAGCCTCGCGGGCCTGAGCGCGCCGAGCCTCTCGCGCTGGGCCGCGCTCGACCGCTTTCAGCGTTACGCGCTCGCCAAGCTCTCGCGCAATACCGACAAACTTAATCACGACTTCCTGCCCGCCATGCGCGAATTCGGTCTCGCCGAATGAGCGTATGCGCATCATGAGCGGCTGATTTTCGCGGGCAGCCCTCAAGCCCGCGCGAAAGCTGCCGTTATCCGCGTTATCCATCAATCGCGGTGCGAGCCTGCCGGTTCGCGCCGCGCTTTTGCGTGGGCGCGCGCCGGGCATGACGCTCGCGGCGCGGCCACCGCAGCAAAGGAACCGCTTGCCGCTCATGACTCGTTTCCTCTCCGGGCGTTTCCTCGTGAACGTCGCCGTCGTGCTGGCCGCGCTCGGCGCGAACGCATTCGTCGCGTGTCAGCGAATCGTCGATCTGCGCGCGACCAACGCGAGCACGCTCCGCTCGATGAGTCTGCTGCGCGACCTCGCCGCGTATCGCGGGGCGCTCGGCGAGGCGCTCACGCAACTGAGCCGCTTCGAGGCGACGGGCATCGCCGAGCCGGCCGCGCAGCACGAAGCGCGCGAGAAGCATCTCGACGCGCTGGAAAGCGGGCTGCGCGCGCAGTTTGCGATGCAACCCGGCGCAGGCGACGCGTTCGATGCGCTCGCCGCGCGCGCGGCCGCCATGCGCTCCGACGCGAATCTGGCCGACGAGCGCACGCGCCGCGCAAGCGCCGATGAATCGCGCGCCTGGGCCGACACCGCGTTCGTGCTGCTCTCCGAAGACCAGCAGGCGCTCGACGATGCGCTCGCGGCGCTGCGAGACCGCATCGACACCGCGACCACGGCGGCGCTCGACCGCTCCGCGCAGGCATCGGGCGGCGCCATGCTGCTGCTCGCGTTCACGATGCTGCTCGGCAGCGGCGCGCTCATCACGCTTTTCGTGACTCACGAGCGTTCGGCGCGCGAGAAGATCGGGCTCGCGCGGGCGAAGCATCGCAGCAACGAGCGCTTTCGCAGCATGTTCGAGGCGCATCCGGTGCCGATGTGGATCGTCGATCGCGAGACCATGCGCTTCGTCGCCGTGAACCCGGCGGCGCGCGAGCATTTCGGCTACTCGGAAGCCGAGTTCATGGAGATGACGCTGCGGGATCTGCACGTCGCCGACGACTTCGACCGTTTCGCCGCGCGGCTCGCGCGCAGCGAAGGCGAGACGGGCGAAGCGGGAGAGCGCGCGACGCACGGCCAGCGTTCGGGTGGCGTGTGGCGTTACCGGCATCGCGATGGCGCGACCATCAGCGCGGACGTCTCGCATCACGCGCTCACGTATTCGAACCGGCCGGGCCTCTTCATGCTGGCGAACGACGTGACCGACCGCATCAACGCTGAAGCCGAGGCGCGCCGCTCGAACGAGATGCTCGAAACGATCATCGACAACATTCCGCAGCGCGTGTTCTGGAAGGACCGCGATCTGCGCTATCTCGGCTGTAACAACGCGTTCGCCCGCGACGCGGGGCTCGCGTACAACGAGCAGATCGTCGGCAAGACGGATTACGAACTGCCGTGGAGCGCCGCGGCCGACATGATCCGCGCCGACGATCAGGAGGTGGTTCTGACCACCGTGCCGAAGATGCACCACGAGCACGACGTGCTCGTCGGCGACACGCTGCATACGGTCGTCATCAGCAAGCTGCCGCTGATGGACGGCGAAGGCGAGACCATCGGCGTGCTCGGCTCCTATCACGACGTGACCGACCGCAAGCGCGCCGAACTCGCGCTGCGTCTGCAAAGCCGCGCGCTGGATGCGAGCGTGAACGCCATTCTGATCACCGGCGTCGTGAACGGCGCGCATGTGATCGAGTATGCGAATCCCGCGTTCAAGCGCATCACGGGCTACGACCCGAGCGAAGTCATCGGCCGCGATTGCAGCTTTCTGCATGGCCCGGACGGCGAGCAGGAAGGGCTCACCTCAATTCGCCGCGCGCTCGCCGTCAACGCGGAAGCGAGCGTCGTGCTGCGCAACTATCGCAAGGACGGCGGGCTTTTCTGGAATCAGTTGTTCGTCGCGCCCGTGCCCAACGCGCAAGGGCACACGACGCATCACATCGGCATCATCAACGACGTGACCGACCTGATGAACTATCAGGAGCAGCTCGAATATCAGGCGAATTACGACACGCTCACGCGCCTGCCCAACCGCAACCTGCTGCGCGACCGCCTGCAACGTGCGATCGATGAGGCGCGGCGGCGCAACTCGCAGATCGCGGTCGTGTTCATGGACCTCGACGGCTTCAAGAACGTGAACGACAGCCTGGGACATAGCGTCGGTGACAGGCTGCTCGCGGTGATCGGCGAGCGGCTCGCGCGCTCGGCGCGTTCCGGCGATACGGTGGCGCGTCATGGCGGCGACGAGTTCGTGATCGTGCTGCCGGATCTGGCCGACGAAGCCGCGCTTACCGCGTGGATGGAGCGCACGCGCGCGACGATCTCCGAGCCCATCTGGCTCGACGAAACCGAGCTTTACGTCGGTTGCAGCATGGGCGCGAGCGTCTTCCCACAGGACGGCGACGACGCCGAAACCGTGCTGAAGAAAGCCGATCTCGCGATGTATCGCGCGAAGGACATGGGCCGCAACACGTATCAGTTCTATCAGCCGGAGATGAACGCGAGCGTCGGCGCGCGGCTCGATATGGAGCGGCGACTGCGGCGCGGGCTGCGCGACGGCGAATTCCTGCTGCATTATCAGCCGCAAGTCGATATGGCGACGGGCGCGATCGTCGGTATCGAGGCGCTGGTGCGCTGGCGCGATCCGGAGCAAGGGCTCGTGTCGCCGGCCGCGTTCATTCCGGTGGCGGAAGAGTGCGGGCTGATCGGGCCGCTCTCGGAATGGGTGTTGCGCGAGGCGTGCCGTCAGAACAAGGCGTGGCAGGACGCGGGGCTGCCGCCCGCGCGCGTGTCGGTGAATCTGTCCGCGCGACATTTCCAGCAGCGCGATATCGCGACGCTCGTCACGTCCGTGCTCGCGGAAACCGGGCTCGCGCCGCATTATCTGGAGCTCGAACTGACCGAAAGCGCGATCATGCGCAACGCCGAAGACGCCGTGATGATGCTCTCCGAGCTATCGGCGCTCGGCATCGGCATTGCGATCGACGACTTCGGCACCGGCTATTCGAGCCTGTCGTATCTCAAGCGGTTTCCGGTGCATCGGCTGAAAATCGACCGGTCTTTCGTCGCGGATATCGGCTCGTCGGGCGACGACGAAACGATCACCTCCGCGATCATTGCGCTCGCGCATTCGCTGGAACTTCAGGTGATCGCGGAAGGCGTCGAGACGCCCGCGCAGCACGAATTCCTGCGCGAGCGTGATTGCGACGAGATGCAGGGCTTTCTGTTCTCACGCCCGATGCCGCAGGAAGCCATTCCCGGCTTGCTGCGGCACGGCGTGCTGGCGAACTGAGCGCGCTCAGTCGAGCGGAGGCAGGGCGCGCGGGCGGCGGTCGTGGTCGGTGGCGACGTAGGTGAGCGTCGCTTCCGTCACCTTGACGACCTCCTCCGCGAGACTCATGCGCTGCGCGAAGACTTCGACGGAAACGGTGATCGACGTATTGCCGGTCTTCACGATATCCGCGTAGAAGCTCAACAGATCGCCGACGAATACCGGCTGCTTGAAGAGAAACGAATTGACCGCGATGGTCGCGACGCGGCCGTTCGCGCGGCGGCTCGCCGGGATGGAGCCCGCGATGTCGACTTGCGCCATGATCCAGCCGCCGAAGACGTCGCCGTGCACGTTCGCGTCGGCAGGTTGCGGCACCACGCGCAGCGCGACGGGTTTCTGAGGTAGCTTGGAATCTTGCGGCATGAGAGGGTCCCGGTTGACGTCGTCGTTCCGTGCAGAAGGTGGCCGCGAGCGTGGCCGTGATCCTTCTGCGACAATGCATGAGTTATAAGGATAGGCCCCGCCTTCGGCGGCCGGCCTTCGGCAAATTGTACGGGAAGCACGCGCCCGCGTGCGCCCGCTTGAAGACAAGCAAAAGGCGTCCCCGCGCCGCGCGCGACGCGCCTTCTCCACTCGAACACATGCGCCGCTATTCCAACACCGAGCCCGGTCCGGTCGCACAAGGTCCGCGCAACGACTGGCAGACGATCCGCTCGCTGCTGCCTTATCTCACCACTTACAAATGGCGCGTCGCGTTCGCGCTGACGTGCCTGATCGGCGCGAAGGTCGCCAATCTCGGCGTGCCGATCGTGATGAAGCGCATCGTCGATAGCCTCGCCTCGATGCAGCATCTCACCGCGCTCGGCCGCGCGCATGATGCGCCGGGCATCGTGCTGATCGGCGGCATCGGGCTGCTCGTGATCGCCTATGCGGGCGTGCGGCTGTCGACTTCGCTCTTCACCGAACTGCGCGAACTGCTCTTCGCCAAAGTGACCGAAAGCGCCGTGCGGCAACTCGCGCTGAAGGTGTTCCGCCATCTGCATTCGCTGTCGCTGCGGTTTCATCTGGAGCGGCAGACGGGCGGCATGTCGCGCGACATCGAGCGCGGCACGCGTGGCATTCAGCAACTCGTCTCGTATTCGCTGTACAGCATCTTGCCGACGCTCGTCGAGGTCGGGCTCGTGCTCGCGTTTTTCGTGACGAAGTACGAGGCCTATTACGCGATCGTCACGTTCATCGCGCTCTGCACGTATATCGCGTTTACGGTGAAAGTGACGGAGTGGCGCACGCACTATCGACGCACGATGAACGAGCTAGATTCGAAGGCCAATTCGCGCGCCATCGATTCCCTGCTCAACTACGAGACGGTGAAGTACTTCGGCAACGAAGAATGGGAAACGCGCCGCTACGACGAAAATCTGCAGCGTTACCGCGCGGCGGCGATCAAATCGCAGCGGTCGCTTTCGATGCTGAACTTCGGGCAGCAGACGATTATCGGCCTCGGGCTCGTGTTCATTCTCTGGCGTGCGACGCAGGGCGTGATGGCGGGGCGGCTCACGCTCGGCGATCTCGTGCTCATCAACACGTTCATGCTGCAGCTCTATATTCCGCTGAATTTTCTCGGCGTGGTGTATCGCGAGTTGAAGCAGGCGCTGACCGACATGGACCGCATGTTCACGCTGCTCGGCGCGGGCCGCGAAGTGCCGGATGCGCCGAACGCGCCGCCGCTCGACGTGACAGGCGGCGAGGTGCGTTTCGAGAACGTGAGCTTCGCGTATGAACCCGCTCGGCAGATTCTGCATAACGTCGATTTCACCATCGCGGCGGGCACGACGACCGCGGTCGTCGGCCATAGCGGCTCGGGGAAATCCACGCTCGGGCGGCTGCTTTTTCGCTTCTACGATCTGGACCGCACGACGGGCGGGCGCATCGTCATCGACGGGCAGGACATTCGCGATGTGACGCAGGATTCGCTGCGCGCGTCCATCGGCATCGTGCCGCAGGACACCGTGCTCTTCAACGATTCGATCTACTACAACATCGCGTACGGACGGCCTTCCGCGAGCCGCGAGGAAGTGATGGCGGCGGCGCGCGCAGCGCATATTCACGACTTCATCGAAGCGTTGCCGGCGGGTTACGACACGACCGTCGGCGAGCGCGGTTTGAAGCTGTCGGGCGGCGAGAAGCAGCGCGTGGCGATTGCGCGCACGCTGTTGAAGAACCCGCCGATCCTTATCTTCGACGAAGCGACATCCGCGCTGGATTCGAAGTCCGAGCGCGCCATTCAGCGCGAACTCGATTCCATCGCCCGCGAGCGGACGACGCTCATCATCGCGCACCGGCTCTCGACGGTCGTGCATGCCGAGCAGATCATCGTGATGGATCATGGGCGCGTGGTCGAGCGCGGCACGCATGCGGAGTTGCTCCGGGCGGGCGGACTCTTTGCGCAGATGTGGGCGTTGCAGCAGCAGCGGACGGTCGAGCCTGTGGTCGAACAGGACGATGCAGCGAAGGTTTGAAGGAAAAATCTGAAAGTCGCGGTCGCACGGCCGCGGCTAGCCGAAGCTGGTATATGTTCTCGCGGGATTGTTTAGTCGTACTGTGGAAAAGGCATCGCACTGATTTATCGTTATCGTCTTCTGCGTGCTGATTATCTATCGGTAAATGCGTATTCCGGCTGGTGGCTAGCCACCGAACTGCTGCCCATCGTGAACTTCATCATGCTGTGGGTCTTCGCCTTCGCGCGCTGGCCGGCAATCGAGAGCGATCGCCGGCCCATGAATTGCCGCATCATTCCATCGCGTGCGCGCCGTTGATCGCGACGGCGTCGTGTCCTTGCGCTGATGTTGCCGACCACCGCAGCCATTGCGAACGCAGCAGGAATAGCGCGCCGAACGCGCCCGTCGCGAGCACGCCGAACGTCGCGAATCCCATCTGATAGCTGCCGGTGCTTTCCTTCGCGATGCCCATGATGACCGGCAGATAGAAGCCGCCGATGCCGCCCGCCGCGCCGACGATGCCGGACAGCAGCCCGGTCTTTCCCTTCCAGCGATGCGGCACGAGCTGGAACGTCGAGCCGTTGCCGAGCCCGAACGCGAGATACAGGCACACGAGCAAGCCGAGGCCGCCCGCGACCGGCGGCATCCAGATGGCGAACGCGAAATCGGCGGCGGCGATGACCGCGAGCAGCACGAGCAACGCGCGCACGCCGGTCACGCGATCCGCGACATAGCCGCCGAACGGCCGCACGATCGCGCCGAGAAACGCGAGCAGCGACATGAAGAGCCCGGCTTCGAGCTTCGGCATCTGATAGAGCGAAGTCAGCAGCAGCGTCACATACGAGGACATGCCGACGAACCCGCCGAACGTGATGCTGTAGATGAGCATGATGACCCACGTATCGCGTTCGCCCAGCACCGAACGATAGCGGCGCGGCAGCACCGCAATGGCGATGAGCGCGCCGAGCACCGGCAGCAGCAGGACGCCCGTGCGTCCCGCGCCGAACACGCCGCCGTGTACCACGAGCACGAGCACGACGAGACTCACGAGCGTCACGGCGAAGCTGGCGAGCGCGCGCATCGTGCTGCCGGTTTTTTCGCCCGCATCCGACGCCCATGCGAACAGCGCGGCAGCCGTGATCGCGAGCAGCGGCAGCGCGGCGGCGGTCGATAGCTTCCAGCCGAAGGCATCGGCCAGATGCGGGAACAGGAAGCCGTCGAGCACCGCGCCGATGTTGCCGGCGGCGGCGAGGCCCAAGACGAGCCCCTGCACCTTCGGCGGATAGTTGCTGCCGGCCATCGGCAACGCGACGGCGAAGCTCGCGCCGCCCATGCCGAGAAACACGCCGAGCACGAGCAAGAGCGCATACGACGGCACGCCGGGAACGAGCGGCAGCACGACCGACGGGATCGACGAGAGCAGCACGCCCATGAGCGCGACGCGGCGGCCATCGGTCGATTGATACAGATTGCCGAGCGTCACGCGCAGGATCGCGGCGGCCAGCACCGGCACCGCGACGAGAAAGCCCTGTTGCGCCGCCGACATCGCGATGTCGCGCCCGATGAACGGCGCGAGCGGCCCGTACAACACCCAGACGGTGAAGCCCGTATCGAAGTAGAGGAAGCAGGCGAGAAGCGAGCGCCAGTTGCCGCTCTTGAGCGATGCAATGAGATTGGACATGAGGGTTCCGGGTGGGCGCTGTCGCGCTTATGGCGTGGTGTTCACGGCGGCCCGGATTTTTGCAAGCATCATGCCAATTTGCGCCGATGCGGCGCGCCTCAATGCGGGCGGCTCGGCACGCGCAGAACGAGCGAACGCGCCAAGACAGAAGCCGCACCTCGCCCGTGCGGCATGCGTGCGCGTGGTGCGGGCAGGCCTCGGCTTGAATCATCGGACGCGGCCGCGCCCGCTAAAATGCCTGCTTCCCGCATCCGGCGCGGCACGGCGCGACTCCAGCATGGAACTCAAATGGCTCGAAGACTTCGTTTCGCTCGCGGAGACGCGCAGCTTCAGCCGCTCGGCCGAGCTTCGCCATATCACGCAGCCTGCGTTCTCGCGGCGCATCCAGGCGCTCGAAGCATGGCTTGGCACTGAACTGATCGACCGTTCCGTCTATCCGACGCGGCTCACGCAAGCCGGACAGGTGTTCTACGAGCAGGCGCTCGCGATGCTCTCGCAGTTCCACGAAGCGCGCACGCTGTTGCGCGGGCAGGGCGGCGCGCCGGCGGCGACCATCGAATTCGCGGTGCCGCACACGCTCTCCCTCACCTACTTTCCGCGCTGGTTGCAGCATATCGAGGCGCGGCTCGGACGCATTCGCACGCGGCTGCGGGCGCTCAACGTGCACGACGCGGTGCTCTCGCTGGTCGAAGGCGGCTGCGATCTCGTGATGGGTTATCACCATCCGAGTCATCCGGTCGCGCTCGATCCCGCGCGCTACGACATGCTGACGCTCGGCCTAGAACCGATCAGCCCGTTCTCCGCGCCGAACAAGGCGGGACGCGCGCGCTACACGCTGCCCGCCAGCGCCGATGCGCCCGTGCCGTATCTCTCGTACACACCCAACGCTTACCTCGGCCGCATGACCGAAGTGATCATCGCGACGGCGCCCGCGCGCCTGCACCTCGACAAAGTGTATGAAACGGATATGGCGGAAGGTCTCAAGGCGATGGCGCTCGCGGGCCACGGCGTCGCGTTCCTGCCGCATAGCGCAGTGGAAGATGCGGTCGAGGAAGGGCGGCTCATCCGGCTCGACCGGGGAACGCGTGGAACGCCCGCCGGTCAGTTCACATTGACGATGGAGATTCGCCTCTATCGCGACAAGATGGCTTCGCAAGGCGACGATCCGCGTCAGGCGCTCGTCCGTGCGCTATGGGACGCAGTCGGTGACGAACTGCTGAAGGCATCGATGGAAACGCCCGCCGCGTAAGGCTTTCGGAGGTTATGCAAGAAACGCATGATCGGATAAGGAAACGGCATTGGATTTGGAAACGCCGTTTTTCGACAATTGACGTATTCCACAAACCGCTGGAGCATCAATGTCCTCTCCGAAGCTTGACCATGCCATTCCCTCGTATCTGCACGCCGACGATCTCGGCCCGTGGGGGAACTATCTGCGGCAGGTCGATCGCGTGGCGCCGTACCTCGGCTCTCTCTCGCGCTGGCTCGAAACCCTCAAGCGTCCGAAGCGCATCCTGATCGTCGATTGCCCGATCGAGCTGGATAACGGCACGGTCGCGCACTTCGAAGGCTATCGCGTGCAGCACAACACGTCGCGCGGTCCCGGCAAGGGCGGCGTGCGGTATCACCAGGACGTGACGCTTTCGGAAGTCATGGCGCTGTCCGCGTGGATGTCGGTGAAGAACGCGGCGGTGAACGTGCCGTACGGCGGCGCGAAGGGCGGCATCCGCGTCGATCCGCGCACGCTCTCGCGCGGCGAACTGGAGCGCGTGACGCGCCGCTACACGAGTGAAATCGGCATCATCATCGGGCCGAACACGGACATTCCCGCGCCGGACGTGAACACGAACGAGCAGATCATGGCGTGGATGATGGACACCTACTCCATGAACCAGGGCCAGACGGCAACGGGCGTCGTGACCGGCAAGCCGATCTCGCTCGGCGGCTCGCTCGGCCGCAAGGAAGCGACGGGGCGGGGCGTGTTCGTCGTCGGCACGGAAGCGGCGCGGCGCGTCGGGCTGGAGATCGAAGGCGCGCGCATCGCGGTGCAGGGCTTCGGCAACGTCGGCGGCATCGCGGCGCGTCTCTTCGAAGAAGCGGGCGCGCGCGTGATCGCGGTGCAGGATCACACCGGCACGCTCTATAACTCGAAAGGCATCAACACGGTGGCGCTCGCCGAGCACGTCGCGCAAAGCGGCGGCGTCGGCGGTTTCGCGGGCGCGGACCCGGTGTCGAAGGACGAGTTCTGGACCATCGAAAGCGACATCCTGATCCCGGCCGCGCTCGAAGGGCAGATTACCGAGCAGAACGCGCCGAAGATCAAGACGAAGATCATCGTCGAAGGCGCTAACGGTCCGACCACGACCGCAGCCGACGACATCCTGCACGACAAGGGCGTGCTCGTGATCCCGGACGTCGTGGCGAACGCGGGCGGCGTGACGGTTTCCTACTTCGAGTGGGTGCAGGACTTCTCCAGCTTCTTCTGGACCGAAGACGAGATCAACCAGCGCCTCGAGCGCGTCATGCGCGAAGCGTTCGCCGCAGTGTGGCAAGTGGCGAGCGAGCAGCAGGTTTCGGTGCGCACGGCGGCGTTTATCGTCGCGTGTACGCGCATTTTGATGGCGCGCGAGATGCGCGGCCTGTACCCCTGATCGCATGCAAAAGCGCGTTCATCGTAAGCGCGGCGAGGGGGGGGGGGGGGGGGGGGGCCCCCCCCCCCCAAAAAACTGGGGGGGGGGGGGGCCGCCGCCCCCCCCCCTTTTTATATAAAATTACTAAAAATAACGACT